>NZ_CP008942.1 GCF_000742835.1 Candidatus Paracaedibacter acanthamoebae
ACGACATTGGCCACGCAGCCCTTGATATCATCAGATCATATTCAAAATCCTGGCTTTTATTAAATGCTTTTGATGAAAATCGACTTTCTTATCAAAGTAAAATGCAGCCTTATGAAATTAAGTTTACAACTGAATTCTGCTTAACAAATATTGCCCAATTAAAACAAGAACTTATTGATCAAAAAGAGGCTTCTTCTCTTTTTGGTATCCAACGGGAGCATGGCTTAGATCAAATCTTAGGCAGCATTCATCAAACATTTTCAGACCAATTTCTTTATCCTTCTGTTTATGAACGCGCCGCCCATCTTTTTTACTTTACGCTCAAAGATCATCCATTTGTTGATGGGAATAAAAGGATTGGCAGCTTTCTATTACTCCTTTATCTAGCCGCTTATAATATTCAACTGTTCCACATCACCAATGAAAGCTTGGTTGCTTTGGCTCTTTTGGTGGCTCAAAGCAACCCTAACGACAAAGATATCATTATTAAACTTATTCTTAATTTAATAACCAAGGATGAATTATGTTAATCGGCTATATGCGGGTCTCCACTGATAAAGACCGACAAACAACAGACCTTCAAAAAGATGCGCTTCTTAAAGCAGGGGTAGATGAACGCCATTTATTTATGGATCGCGCCAGTGGTGTAAAAGATGATCGCCAAGGGCTAACGCAAGCTCTTACCTATATGAAAAAAGGGGATTGTCTTGTTGTTTGGAAGTTAGACCGTCTGGGAAGGTCACTCCCTCATTTATTAGAAATAATTTCTGATCTTAAACAAAAAGGTATAAGTTTCAAAAGCCTAACTGAAAATATAGATACAACAACCCCTCAAGGTGAACTGTTTTTTCATGTATTTGGTGCCCTTGCTCAATATGAACGCTCTCTTATTCGGGAAAGAATTATGGCCGGATTAGAGGCCGCTAAAACGCGCGGGAAAAAAGGTGGACGACCCCGAAAAATTGATGATGAAAAACTTCAAGCTATTCTAAATAGTTTAAAGTCAGGCCAATCCAAAGCATCTGTATGCCGAACCTTTCAAATTCCGCGGACCACCCTTTATGATTATTTGGAAAGAGCAGAAAATACTCGCGCAGAACCACCAATCTCTCTTTTCTAATTTAAAGAAGGTGAAGAATACCGTTAACTGCGAGAAAAAAATGAGTTTTTCTCATAGACTGCCCCTAAAGAAAAATTTATGAAGGGATAAGTTGCTTAAATTATCGGGATTTTATGAATTTACTGTCGGGCCTTAAACGTGAACAAAAAGAAGCTATAGGTCTTTTGCAAGTAGGTACTTTTCTAGAGTATTTTGACCTTATGCTCTATGTTCATATGGCTGTTATCCTCAATGAACTCTTTTTCCCCAAAACTGACCCTCATACTTCAGCTCTTCTGTCTGCTTTTGCTTTTTGCTCTACTTATGTTTTACGTCCTTTAGGAGCCCTTATTTTTGGGTATATTGGCGACAATATAGGGCGTAAGTCGACAGTTATTATTACAACCATGATGATGTCTGTTTCATGTATTATTATGGCTACCCTTCCCACTTATGCTCAAATCGGCATTACAGCAGCCTGGGCTGTCACCTTATGCCGGGTCATTCAAGGAATTTCTTCGATGGGAGAAATTATTGGGGCTGAGATTTATTTGACAGAAATTACTAAACCCCCTATGAGCTATCCGATTGTCTCTCTTATAGGGTGTTCTTCTCGGCTTGGCACTATGGTCGCTCTGGGTGTAGCAACTTTGGTCCTAACTTGCGGGATAGAATGGCGAACAGCTTTTTGGGTAGGGGCCGCTATTGCCGTTATTGGATCCGTTGCTAGAACACGGCTACGAGAAACTCCTGAATTCTTAAAAATTAAAAAGTTGGGTAAACTTGCTAAAAAAGAAAGTAAGCGCGCTTCTTTAAAAACCACCGTAGCTTACTTTTTCATCTCCTCTGGTCCACCTGCTTGTTTATATTTCAGTTATATGTATTTTGCCAACATTTTAAAAGCTCAGGGGTTGAGTGGTGAGTTTGTTGTCAAACAAAATTTTATGCTTTCTGTGGTTGAGTTCATTGCTATTCTTCTTATTACTTGTTTAAGTGTAAAATTTAATCCTCTTAAAATTCTTAAGATTAAATCTTCCGCTTACTTAATTTTCATTCTCTTGTTTCCCTTGGTTATGAGTAACTCTGAGCATTATCCTCTTATATTTTCTATTCAATGCATAAGTGTTATGCTGACATTAAGTGGGGTTCCAGCGGTTCCTATTCTTATTAAACACTTCCCTGTTATGAGCCGTTTTACCTATGTCAGTTTTATTTATGCTCTTTCTCGCGCCATTATTTACGTGGTCACATCTTTTGGATTAGTATACCTTACAGACTGGTTTGGCTATATAGGTGTAAGCCTTATCCTACTTCCTATTGCAGGGGGATTCTTATGGGGAATTTGCCATTTTGAAAGCCTTGAAAATCTGTATAAAAATAAACTTGATAACCCTATTTTAGCAACCCCCTAGCGCGACATTTTCCTCTTAAAAAACATATCCTCCCTAACAATTATTGGACGTTGATAGGTCTTTCCTTTAACACAAACCTACATTTATATTTTTTACTTTCTTTTCCTTCAAAAGTGCTCTCCATTTCTTTCACTCTTCTCCATGAATTTTCTAATTTTATCGCTTTTTTAATAAAGAAATCTATTCTTTGGGCCCCTACGACCTAGAATCCTCGACATGTTGAGGGCGGGTCAAAATTAAGATCTCCGTTAAGCATCAAAGAAAATGGTAGGTTACAAGGTTGTATCGGTGTAATAACAACTTTTTTTAGCCATCCCCGGCACTTAGGGGGGGCTATAATTTCTATTTTTCCGTTGGGAGCCAACGTCACAAAAAGATTATTCGCTTTAAAATAGGGGGTTTGTGAAGATAGCGCCTTTTTCAAGATAAAAAAGACTAGAGGCGCAATAAATTGGAGTATCTACAATTATATTGGGCGTCTCCTGAAAGGCTATATTTAATAATTTACCGCCAAAAAATGACTTTCCCCTTACATTTTTAAACGCAAGGTCACCAGGCATATTTTCTTTATTACCCCGTAGCCCCTTATACCCATTGATAAAAGCATTAAGAAATTTTTTATCACCCTCTATCAGGTTTTTGCTTTCAATACTTTTTCCCTTTATATTAAAATCTATCGTCGTAGCCTCGGGCGTAGTCCAAATAGAGTGAATAATAATATTTTCTTCTATATCTTGAGCATACCCTAAAGACAAACCACAAGTTGCAACCAACATCCCAATCATCTTTTTCATTTAAGGTCTTTCTTTTTAAGAAAATTTTTTTAAATTTGTTATTACAGTAATTCAAAAAAACTGAGAAAGGAAAGATTATTAAGGTAAGTGAGGCTAACCTGCAATATTTCAGAAGCAAAAGGTGATATATTCCAGGGAGATTTGAGATCATACCTGTTTGGTAATTTCGGTTCAATTTTAAAGAGAAGAAGAAATAGAGGGATAGGAATGACTATCGAGAGAAGCAAAGAAAGTCAGGCTAATTATAAAATAATTCCCCCTTTTTGAGGGGGGGGCAGGATAGGGGGAATTATTTCATGGTTACTTAAGAAAGGTTATCTTTCTTTAGTACTTTTCTGACCATGACTATGACGACCGCCTTCAGCAGCAATTTCTCTTACTTGCTCTTTCGGCATAGAAGCAAAGCCTTGCTTACCTTTTGTTTCAGACTTAGAGGCTTGGCCTTTTCTAGAATCTTGATCTCTTTTATTGGTAGGCATAATTACTTCTCCTGTTTAAAAATTAGTACCTAAGCTACATCTAAAGTAGTACTCCCCTCCTCTAACACTTCAAAATTGAAATTGTATGAAATTTTCACTTAAATCTTAAAATTTTACACAAAGCGTGGATATATCTAAGCACCTTTTTCAAACGTCTCTTGAAATGAAGAGAGGCTTTTCCTTTGCCCCATTTTAATTTAAGTTTTCCAACGGCTTATAAATCTACTTAAGAGAGACGTGGCCTTGCTCCCCTTCCCCTGATACCATAATGCAATTCCTCAAATCATAGACACCTTATAGAAGGATATGGTTTTATTTTTCTCTTTCGATATATTCTAGGAGGGCTTGTTCAATAAGTGTTGTTAAATTAGTTCGCTGTTTAATTGCTAGAATTTGCAGCCTGTGTTTAATATCAGAATCAATATCGGCAGATAGCCGTTCTTTTGTTTTTACAAGCTTAGCAGGCTCTTTTTTTGTAATTGCAAGGGGGGCTGATATAACAATAGGCTCATCCTCAAGCCTTACTAAATCTTTTGTTATTTCAAATTTGCTTTTTGCCATTTTACGCTACTACTTTTGTTTTCTGAATCTTTTCACTTTCGAATAACCTAGATTTAATAAATTCCCAAACACTACTTATCTCTTCCATCGCGTTTTTG
This sequence comes from Candidatus Paracaedibacter acanthamoebae, assembly GCF_000742835.1. Lineage (GTDB taxonomy): Bacteria > Pseudomonadota > Alphaproteobacteria > Paracaedibacterales > Paracaedibacteraceae > Paracaedibacter > Paracaedibacter acanthamoebae. The sequence continues at coordinate 4,444 of NZ_CP008942.1, forward strand.
TCTATTGCTCCTGCCGATCCTCCTGTCCCCATAGCTGCAGCATACGATAATCTATTTGAAAAGATGGCAGGCGCAACAGGACCAAAAGTGGACAAGACAGACGATGCCTGAAACGTTGCTTTTGTCCGTGAGGCACCTTGAGTCACCAAAAAAATAAATCTTTTTTTGTATTTTTCAACCATATTTATGGTTCTCCCAATAGCACTTAAGTCAGGTGCCGTGGGTTTAGAGGGAATCAGTACCAAATCAGCAACACTGATGCCCGCAACTGCATTATCGCTCGCATCACCGGGAGTATCAATGATACATAGATCAAAGCCTGCCGCTTCCAATTTCTCAAGAGTTAACCTCAATTCAGAAGAAATACAATCGACTAAGCCAATATCCTCAGCTTCTCTTCTACTCCACCAGCCTTCTAACGTTTTTTGGGGGTCCAGATCAATTAGAATAGTTTTTTTCCCTGCCTCACTGGCTGCCACAGCCAAATTAGCAGCACACGTTGACTTCCCTGCCCCACCCTTACGGTTTGCTATAGTCAGAATTTTCATAGATACCACCTTTTATTTTACAACATTTAATTTAATCTACACGTTATAGAGCAATGTTACAATATGTGCTGCGCTGTGTTTATGGGTGCAAAGAAGACTATGTACATTTGTTGAAATGTGTAAATGTACAAATGTACATTTGTGTATATGTGGTTTTACTGAAATCCACATTTGTTGAAATGTACAAATGTACATTTGTACATTTGTACACCAATGAACACAAATGAAACCACAGGTTGACTCAACAAAAAATTTTAGCTAAGTTGTATTCTACAATGCTTTTAATAAAAAGGAGGTTTTATGACAGCCAACGAAGATAAAATCCATACGAATCGGATTAATGTTGTAGTTCCCTTAGAGGATTCTATACGAATAGAGCGCGAGTCAGATAAACGAGGAATAAATAGAACACAATTTATTAAAGAAGCCATTCGAGAAAAACTTCAACGAGAAGAGCATTTCAGCGATCGTTTCTTTACTGAAATAGAATCAATTAAGAAAGAGGTATTAAGCTTAAAAGACTTATTAATCATCTTATGTAAGTAAAAAACCTCTGGGTGCAACCAGAGGTTTTAATTGTCTTACACGAAAAAACATCACACAAAGATATATTTAAAATATCAAATTTTTATCATTATATCAATACATAAATGTTTTTTCGTGTAGATCTTAACCAGGTATTTCGAAGGATTTATACGATGGATATTATTTCATTAAACCATCTTGCTTTTAAGGAGAAGTTTGATGGTCAGTTCTAGATTATGTTCCTCTCCCCATTACGTTTTTGTTGACTCTCAGCTTGTCCGCTCCATCGGAATGACAGCCGCCTCTTTACTCTCTCGCATTCATTATTGGCTGCAAAAGGATAAAGGCGGGATTATTCATGACGAGGTTAAGTTTGTTTACAATACAGCTTTGGAATGGAGCCGACAGCTAGGAGTTTCCTCTCGGCAAGTGGAAAGAGCGATTGCTAAATTAAGAAACTTAGGACTTTTAAGAATTGAAAAACTGGCACGGCATAAGTCCATTAGAACCAACCATTACGCGATTAACTATGAAGCCTTACAAGGCTTAATTTCCTTAAAAAAAGCCCCCAAAATGTCGGAATCATCCCGACAAAATGTCGGAATGTATATTACAAAGAATACAGACAATTCTAAGGATATTAATAATAATAAATCTAAGACACCGTCTGACCATTCGGCACCACAAGTCCAACAAGTCCTAGAAATAAAAAATAAAAGAACTGAAGAAAATTCTAAAACTGCGACGGTTCCTAACACCACTGTTCAAGATATGGTGACCTATTGGCAGCAACTATTCCCCCACTCAACGGTCAAGCTTAACCGAGAGTTATCCCAGTACTTACATGCGGCTTTCAAGCTTAGGTTTAACTCGGATATGAATTTATGGCGGCACTATTGCCAAACCCTTGAATCCAGCCCTTATCTGACCAGTAAAGATTTTAATCTCACCCTTGGATGGGTGATCAAGTTTAAAACAATCGATAGAATTAAGGCAGGAGAGCTGGGGGTTAAAGCGATTGCTATCCCTGGCGAAACCCAAAGGTTAGAGGCTGAAATAAAGCAAGAAATTGCCTGTTTGGATGAATCAGAACTTTGTAAAAGCATGAGGATTAAATTGCTTAAGCTGTATGGGGTGCATGCTTATAATGCTTGGATTAGAAAGGCAAGATTATTGGAGGAGGGGAAGAGGATAAGTTACCAAGCTGAGACAGACTATGGTCAAAGCTTTATTGAAAACCATTTTGGCCGTTTGATCGTTTCTTGTCCTCCCGAAACCCCTGTGTTTGAGGAGAAAAGGAAATCAGAGTTTGCAAAAGGAACCTTGTTGGAAAAAATTGATCATATTGATGAGGCTGAAAAATGGTTGCATATCCACCGCATACCTTTAGAGCCATTAGGGCTCCAACATTATATGGAACAGTTTCACTGTCTATCTTTTAGTTTGGAGAAAGGGGGGATGATAACTGTGATCTAACTGACTTAAATTGACGTTTCTTTTAGTTTACCACTTTGCAAATACCTGGAAAAAAGAGCACTTAAAGAGGCTTTCATTTCTTGATAAGAAAAAGGTTTTACAACATATTCTGTTGCTCCAAGACGCTTGCTCTCAGAAATATCGACATCTCTTTGAGACGCTGAAAACATAATAATGGGAGGAGACAATCCCTCTATACCGTTAATTTGAGCGTCTGATAGCTTTTTTAAAACATCTAAACCACTGAGACGAGGCATATTAATGTCTAAGAAAATAATAATTTTTCCTTGGCATAATTCTCTATTTTTATAAGAATTTCTTCTATAATAAAAATCTAAGAAATCTTCGCCGTTGTGAATAAACGTAACGCGGGAATTTACTAGAATTTTATTGAGAACCAGCTCAAAGATATGGCGATCAACTTCATCATCTTCCACATAGATGACTTGTATATCTGAAAGTTGCTCCATAAGAGACCTCCTATGGCTAGTTTAGAACTAAAATTCCGTATATTCAAAAGAGAATAACGCACATAATTTGTCTATTATAGATTATAAAAAAACTTTTGTTGGGGTCAATAATTATTCGCCCTAAAAAGTCTTATTTTATGCGATTAATTTGCAATTTATGTAAATATAAGGTTGGAGTATAAACAATTAGGACTATTTTTTACATATCTTTTGGGCGCCTCTGTTTATAAGTTATAAACTATCCTTTGTAAATCTATTGACAGCTATAAGGGGCTTATTATTTTGCCTCATTAAATAAAGGCAAAGAAAAATCTATTCTCGTTCCGTCTTCGGGGGTAGAAATAAAATTAATTTTACCCCCATAGGCATCCACTATTTTCTTGCATATCATTAAACCTAAGCCCGCGCCATCAGCATAATTAGAATAAAACGCATTAAATACATTTTTCTGTTTAAGAGTATTTCCACACCACCCATTGTTATGGAGGCTAAATTCGTAGTAATCGCTGTCTAAGTATTTTCCCGAAAATGTGATTTCAATAGGGGTACTGGTAGAGTGTTTGATTGCGTTATCTAAAAGATTTTGGAATAGCTGCAAGAGGCAGGCTTTATTAACGTCTAAAATAAGGTCTTCGGGGGTAAAGTTTTCGATAATAATATCAGGTCTTTCAGCGCAAAACTCTAATGTCATATCCATAACTTCACTCAATGTAACAGGCTCTCTATTCACTGTAAGATCCCCATTCTTACAGTACAGGACGATTCCCTTACAGATTTCTTTGGCTTTTGATATACATCTGTTTAAGGCATCAAGCGTATCCTTAACGCCGGGTTTATTACTTAATGTATCTTCCAGTTCCAGCTCTAAGAGAGAAACATAAGTCGATATTTGGCGCAAAGGTTGAATAAGGTCATGCGAAAAAATTAGGGAAAACCTGGATAGTAATTCTGTGCGAGAATAGAGTTTAGAAAGATCAAGCTGTAATTCTTTTTCTTTTGTAATATCTTTGCAAAAGAAAAAAATACCCATAACCTCTTCGTCTGCCCCAAACCAAGGAAATGATTCCCATGTAACCCATGTTGTTTGATTCGAAGTGATCTGCACTGCTACCTCTGGATATCTGATGGAGACACCTGCTAAATTTTTCTTTAAAGCTTCTTCTACTTCGGGGGGGAAAACTTGAGCCAATTCCCGAATATTTACTCCTGTAATATATGTTTTTCCATAACTCGATCGAAGCGATTTTTCAAGGGGGGGGCTTGCGGCTATAAAATTGCCATCTTTATCTAGGAAACCAACATTAACCCGTAATTTTTTTATGAAAGATAGAACATATTCTCTGCTATAAGCTTCTGCATTTTTCGCTCCATCTTTTTCAGCCATAAGTTTAGATAAGGCATAGGCATAGGGGGCAAACAACTCTAGGACGGCACCATCTTGAGGAGAGTGATCTTCAAGAGGGGCATTAAGATCAATACATTTTTTCATAATTATTTATCCCCCAGCATTAGAGTAATCTGTTATAATCCATCACGACTCTTGATTATGTATATAGAGTATTAGGTATCCACACAAGATTGCTTTGTATAAAAAACATATACATATCGTCTAAAACATACAAAATTTTTTTATGTATCTTTTTGGCCTTAAGGAAAGAACTTCAATTCATGTTATTAAATTCAAGTTTTTTCTATTATACTCTATAAAACCCACGTTTATAATATTATTTATAGTGTATTCATTTAACCTCTAAGTAAGAAGAGGTGAGAAAAAGCAAGGATGGGGAAATACTGGACTATTGAGAAAAATCTGCCTGTCATGACCAAGTTTAAAGAATTTATTTTTCTTCTTTTTAGAATGGCAAAAAAAATTAAGCGACCCGTTGCTTATCTGAGATTTATCGATAAAACTCTTATGCTATGGAATAGGTTTATCCGACTACCCGCGGGATTCGTAGTTTATAAATATTGCATTCAAAATGTTACGGTTGAATCCGTTCAACTTAAAAACTTATCGTCTGACACAAAAATTATTTATGTGCATGGCGGGGCATTTATCATTGGGCTGAATAATATATATAGAAAATTTGCTTGTCTTCTATCAAGAAAATGTCAGGCTGATGTGATTTTAATTGATTACAACTTAGCTCCTACGAGCTCCTTTCCCCGGGCTATGCAACAAGTGTTGGTTGTTTATCAGGAGATATTAAAAACAACCCCTCCCAGCCAAATCATAATAGCCGGAGATTCTGCGGGCGGGAATTTAGCTATGGCGATGCTGCTTTTAGCAAAAGAATCCTCAATTCCTATGCCCGCCTGTGCCGTTATCCTATCAGGCTGGCTTGATTTAACTTTAGAAAATGCGGCAAAAAAAGCCGAGGATGATCTGTTGATTACAATGAAACATTTGATTGAAGTCAGAGATAGCTATTTACAGTATACCGTGGCGCCTAACCATTATTTGGCATCCCCTATCTATGGAAATATAAAAGGTTTACCACCTCTTTTTATGCATGCCGGGGAGGAGGAAATCTTGTTAAACGATACCGTGTCATTTGTTAAAAAAGCAGAATCAGAAAATATTAAAGTTCAATTTGAAATAGGGCAAGATATGCTGCATGTGCATCCCATTTTGTTTCCTTCAGATAACTGTAGTCTAGATGTTATCAACAAGATCGCCACTTTTATTTCGCACAATATCTCTAGCCAAAAAAAAGCTCCTCTTGAGGGTAAGATAAAAAGTTAGGCACCCCTTGAGGGATGCCTAACTTTATTTCGGAAGAGTTTAATGAAGAGGCTTGCACGTCTAGCCTTATCTAGGCTATACACTGTATAGCATGCTCCACCGACCTTAATAAGGTGAATAATTATGAAATTTTATCGTCATTTTTGTTTTGAGCACGAAAACAAAAATGAGTAAGCTTTGATAGATTGAAAATAGGAACAAATTTTACGAATATAAGTCTTTATTTGTCCTAAATTTAAGTGACTGACGACTTTTAGTTCATATTTAAAAGAACATAACAATGATTTTGGTAGCGACTAAACTCAAAATTCCTGCTTAAAAAAATTCATTGTTTTCAAAAAATTATTTTTTATATTGAGGTGTATCGATGATCGATAATATCGATAAATATGTGGCTAAAAAATTAAAATACTATCGGGTAAAATTTGATTGGCCTCTTAAGAAGTTAGCTGATGACCTGGGGGTCTCACTACAGCAGATGCATCGTTATGAACAGGGGACTAATAAAATATCTGCAGGATTATTATACAGACTGTCGAAAATTTTCAAAATTGATATCACATGTTTTTTTGATAATTTCGAAGAATCCGCAATAGATACAAAAGACGATTCCTATAAAGTTCTTCTCATTGAAGATAACCCGGATGATGAATATTTTTTCAGGAAATGTATTGCTGAGTTTGATGAACATCTAGATATTTACGTCCTAAGAGATGGTACAGAAGTTTTAAACTACTTTAGAGAGTTACAAGACACCTCTGTTCGTCTTTTTTCACAGCCTGATATCATTTTTATGGATCTTAACATTCCTTCCGCAAATGGTTTTGAATTATTAAATGATCTGAAAAAACGCCCAGTTTTAAATGGCGTTCCAATTATCGTTTTAACCAGTAGTGTTAACGAAGAAGATGCATCCAAGTCGTATCTTTTACATGCGAATGGTTTTATTAGGAAATCTTTTACATTCAAAGAATATAGTGAACAGCTAAATATAGCCTTAAATTACTGGATCAAGGCAGCTGGTTTGCCCCATCATGAACAGATGAAAGAGCTGGCTTAAATTTAATAGTAATCCGTTTTTAAGGAAGGGAGTGGCTTCCAGCCTTAAAAAATAGATAAAACATCAGAGCGCTTTGAGTCATAACTCAAAGCGCTCTGATGTTAGGTAGCATTATGGACTTACTTACTCTTTTTTATGGGATAAAAGATAAGCCAAAATAATGCCTGCCCCTAAGGCCGTTCCCAAAAATTTACCCGTATGTTTTTCAAAATTTGCAGGCAGATGCAAATTTTCTACCACATTTTCAGCTTTAGATAAAATTTCTTGGGGAGAGAAGGGGGCGGTAGAAGGTTTAGAACACCACAATATTCCTCCTGTTCCTAAGAATATTCCACTCATAATTAACCCGCTTATAAGGTCCCCAAATAATGGGATGAGAAATTTATATAAGATAAATGCTCCTAATCCTAAACCACTTATAAGCAATATCCCCCCCAAAACCCGCTTCCCTAAATTAAGAGAGGGAGTACCGGTATTAAGGACGCGGCCTAACACATGAGGTATTAAGGGAGTTAATAAACTCATTTAATTAGCTTTCCAATCAGAAACCCCACTCCTAAACTGATGAACACGGAAGGCAGCGGGTTTTTTTTGATTTTTTCCTGTAAAATAGATGTTAGTTGTTGGGTGTAGTCAACAGCTTCATCTTTTTTTTCCTTAAGGGTAGCGAATGTATCTTCAAGAGTATTTTCTGAATTTTTCATTATGGCGCTTAATGCTTCTTCAATAGATTCTTTACCTTCTCCGTATTTTTTTTGAATTAACCCAATCAGTTTATCTTTTTCGCCTTTAATACTCTCAAGATCTTGATCAGTAATTTTTCCCCATTTCTTTTGAATGGCTCCTTTAAATTCAGTCAAATTACCTTTTAAAGTATATGTGTTCATTTTATTTCTTCCTAAAAAAGTTAACCATGCTATTAATGTAAGTTATTTTTAATAAAAAAAAGGAGGTTAATAGTCATATTTTTTTACCTCCATGAAGGTAAAAAGGGCTTATTAAAGCTGTTTCAATTAACAAAAGGTGTTGGGTTAAATACTTTATTGCTTATAAAGCAATCTGTTCGGGGGCAAAAGATCGATATATTTACTGATTTGCCCCATATTTATCCATTAAATCCCGCATTATATTGTGATCATTCACGATACTTTCGTACTGCTGTTGAATTAAAGGGCGGATCTCCTCACTTATATCGGCCTTTAAAAATTTCTCATAAGCCTCTTCAATCATTGCTTCCCCTTTTTCGCATTCATCAAGGATAGTAAGTTCATCTTTGCCTGTTAAAGTTCCTTTAATATTTACCCAGCTTCGGTGCATTGTTCCCCGAAAAGTACCATTTTCTGTCGGGACACCATCCATTTCTTTTACTTTGCGTTGTAAGTCCATGGCGGCAATATGACAATTTTCCGCCCGTTCCTTTAATAATTTTTGTAAATAAGAATCATCAACATTCTCGGCAGCTGTCAGGTAGCCCTCTTCAGTATCCTTAGTGAGTCGAATAAGCTTATTTAGAACTGATATAGAACCAACTGTCATTTTCATCCTCCCAAATTAGATTCTTAATGAAATAATATATTCATGGCCGCCAGGAAGGGACGAGGAGATAAGATTTCTAGATTTTACTTATAAATTGATCCCTCTCAATTTATTTAAGCTCGGACCATTCTTATTATTATTCGATAGAGAATGTATAAACCGGCTATTCCCACTCCATCATAAACTGCTTTTTCTACCAGGGGGTAAGGGGAAAAAATATAGGCTACTAAGTTAAAATCAAAGGCTCCGACCAATCCCCAGTTAAGGGCGCCAATAATTAAAATAATTTCACAAATTACTGTCAAAGTATGTTTTGTCTGAACCATAGTAATCGCTTCCTAATAATATATTAAGTGGTTTTATCTATTGATTCTGAGGGCTTAGCATGAAGCTATTTTATGGGTATATTCGCTTGTGTCCCATTCCTCAATAATGGTAAGGTTTTCTTTTCCAATTAGCATTTCATTAATGCTGGCCTGATCACAAGGCATTCCGCCCACCAGAGAACCACCTTTCCCCCGGGCGTGAATTATTTGCTTTACCTTTCCTTGAAGATCCGTCACGGCGTTATGGCAATACTCAGCCCTTTTTTGTAAAGCTTGTTTTAAAACAGAATCTTGAACTCTATCAGCGGCAGCTCGATATCCGTCTTCATTTTTTTGAGCGATTTGAATTAGTTCTCCCAGGATAGACATTAAATCAGACGTCATTTTATTTTTCCCGTCTTAAGTTATATTTCATATTAATATATAATGAGATTTCTTCACGTCAGGCTAGGTGATAAGCCCTACAGTTTTTACCTAATATCTTCCCTTAATATAAAGACGTCTCTTTGTACCCTCTCGCACAACAATAAATAATTAAATTGATACAATGGTCTTATTCATTACATCACTTTAATTAGGAGTCTACCTTAAGGGGGAAGCTGCTGTTATCAGCAACCATATTAAATTTTAAGTATAAGACGTAGCAAGAAAAAGGAATAAGACATTATAAATATACAAGGAACTAATAGTTCTGAAAAAGTTAATGTCCATTTCCCCTCTTTCTTATTAAGATTTCCATAAACTCTTTGAGCAAATTTTATGGGTAAATAATGCTCAATCTCTAGTAAAATATCATATCTCGTTTTAAGGCTAAGACGAATACTGTTAAGGTAGTTTAACCAAACCACGCAAAATAAATAACCGACAAGGATCAAGGAAATTAACAAGGTTTCTTTATTCATCTCAGTTACTTCCCCAATTGTGTTGAGATAAGATATACCAGAAATAGTTAATCCATTGGCCGTTAACCAAAAGGGATTGGAGGTCTCTCGCATCATATTTATTTGATGAATTGACTCATTGATCATTTTGTATTGTTCAAATGACTTTTCTTTTTCTTCCTGGTTTGTGATGGTATTCATATTTAATATATTGTGCATAAAAAGGCCTTTATTTAGGTTGATACTATTTAATTGGGGGGTTAAGGAGAGAGGGCATAAGGAGAAAACATTTAGAATAATTAAACTGTGCCTTCTCAAAAAAATAGACCTTATAAAATGGCCTTGTTCTTCTCCTGTTTAAGCTTAAAATTTATCTAGCTTTTAAGTTTATTAAAACAGGAATAATTCTTATAAAGTAACGGGATACATTCTTATGAGAATGTAGGAAAAATAAGTGTTTTTCGACACCTCCTGTTCTTTTTCTTACAACCGTTCCTTTAAGCCCTCAATAATGCTCGACAATCTATGTCGCATTCTCTTGGTATGCGATAATGAGGTGTGATATGATTTCTTTACATAATATAGCCAAAGTAATTTCTTATGATTTCTTCTCAACAAGATTTTGTCAACTTCTCCTCTTCAGACAATCTTATCTCTTTATCTGTTCACTTAGATACTCAAGCAGAAACAGTTTGGCTAAATCTCAACCAACTTTCAGAGCTATTCGACCGGGATAAATCGGTCATTTCTCGACACTTGAAAAAAATTTTTGAAACCGCTGAATTAGAAAAAGATTCAGTTGTTGCATTTTTTGCAACAACTGCCGCAGATGGGAAGACATACACGGTTGAATATTTTAATCTAGATGTCATTTTATCTGTGGGATATCGAGTAAACTCTAAAAGAGGAATGGAATTCCGTCGCTGGGCATCAAGTATTTTAAAAGAATACTTAATAAAAGGATATGCGATCAACCAAGAACGCTTATCAACGATTGGCATGCAGGAAATTTCTCGCTCCTTAGATATTTTAAAGCACAGCCTTTTAACCCATGGTTCTATGG